>NZ_JBSGZV010000002.1:472091-499993 GCF_053611185.1 Streptomyces sp. NPDC054834
TCGACCCCGGACGCCGGCACGGCCCCCCGCTCGCCTCCGGCACCGATCTCCCCCGACCGCCCGTGCACCGGCACCGGTTCGACAGCGGACGCAGGCACGGGTTCCGGCGCGGGGGGTGTGGACGCCAGGTCCGGATGAGGCGGCTCGGCCGTCGGTCCGGTCCGGCTCCCCGGCCCGCGCTCCGGCTCCCGGCCGGCCACGTCATCGGGACGGGGCTCGCGTACGAAAGCCGCCTCCGCTTCTCCGGCGACAGCCTCCGGCTCCGCGTCCGCCGCATGCTCGGGGTGCGCCTCGGCCTCCGGCTCCACCTGGGGCGGCGCCGCGACCGGTTCGACCCGCGGAGCGCCCGGCCCCCGCCCGAGCGCACGCCTCCGACCGGCGCGTGCGCCGGAGTCGGGAACATCGTTCGAGGTCATGGCCGTCGCAGGCTATCGCTTCCCGCTCACAGAGCCGACTACCGCCTGCCACAGCCGCCATACCGGACCGCCGCTTCCCAGCCCCGGACAGCCGCCCTCGCGTCCTGCAACCACCCAGGCACCCGCGCGTCGAATCACCCAGATCACCCGGACACCCCGGACCAGCCACCCCGCAAGGCCTTACCGGCCCCGCAACCGCCGCACCAGGGTCTGCGCGTCACCGCGGGCCCCGGACCAGCCGCCTCCCAGGCAGCCGCCCCGCGACCTGCAACCGCTCAGATACCCGCGCGTCGAATCACCCAGGCCAACCGGACACCCGGACCGGCCACCCCCAAGGACAGCCACCCCGCAAGGCCCTACCGGCCCCGCAACCGCCGCACCAGGATGCTCGCCTCGCCGCGGGACTCGAGGTCGGCCAGTACCACGGCGACCGCCTCGCGGACGATGCGGCCGCGGTCGACTGCCAGGCCGTGTTCGCCGCGCAGGACGAGGCGGGCGTGCTCGAGGTCCATCAGTTCCTCGGCGGAGACGTACACCGTGATCTTCTCGTCGTGCCGCTCGCGCCCGCTGGGCCGGCGCGCGGCGGCCCGGCCCCGCTTGCGCGGCTGCGCGGCGGCGGCAGAACCTTCCTGCGCCGCCGTCCGGGCCCGCGCGGAGCGCTCCCGGTCCCGGGACTCGCCGGCCTCGGCCGACTCCGTGTCGACCGCCGCCACGTGCTCCGCGCCGTCGCCGTCACCGCTCTGCACGGGGACGGCCTGCGGCGCGTCCTCCGCCGCGGCGGCCGCCGGGTCGCTCTCCCCGGCGGGAGCCGGCACCCGGGCCTCGCCGCCCGCCTGGCGCCGGGGAGTGGACGCCTGGAGCGCCATCCCCCCTGTCGTACGGAACAGTTCGTCGGCCCCGGGCAGACTCACTCGGCGTGACACCGGGCGAGCACCTCCCTGGCGAGCTGGCGGTAGGCGGCGGCACCGACGGAGTTGGAGGCGTACGTGGTGATCGGCTCGCCGGCGACCGTGGTCTCCGGGAAGCGGACCGTGCGGCCGATGACCGTGTGGTAGACGTGGTCGTCGAAGGCCTCGACCACGCGTGCCAGCACCTCGCGGCTGTGCACGGTGCGGGAGTCGTACATGGTGGCGAGGATGCCGTCGAGCTCCAGATCCGGGTTGAGCCGCTCCTGGACCTTCTCGATGGTCTCGGTGAGCAACGCGACACCGCGCAGCGCGAAGAACTCGCACTCCAGCGGGACGATCACCTTGTGGGCGGCCGTCAGCGCGTTCACCGTGAGCAGGCCGAGCGAGGGCTGGCAGTCGATCACGATGTAGTCGTAGTCGGGCAGCAGCGGCTTCAGCGCCCGCTGGAGCGTCGACTCGCGAGCGACCTCGGAGACCAGCTGGACCTCGGCGGCGGACAGGTCGATGTTGCTGGGCAGCAGGTCCATGTTGGGGACCGCCGTCTTCAGGAGCACCTCGTCCGCGGACATGCCCCGCTCCATGAGCAGGTTGTAGACGGTGAGGTCGAGCTCCATCGGGTTGACGCCGAGACCGACCGACAGCGCGCCCTGCGGGTCGAAGTCCACGAGCAGCACACGCCGGCCGTACTCCGCGAGCGCGGCACCCAGGTTGATGGTCGACGTCGTCTTGCCGACGCCGCCCTTCTGGTTGCACATCGCGATGATCTTCGCGGGGCCGTGGTCGGTCAGCGGGCCCGGGATCGGGAAGTACGGCAGCGGGCGTCCGGTCGGGCCGACGCGCTCACGGCGCTGGCGGGCCGCGTCGGGCGCGAGCGTGGCCGCGTACTCGGGATCGGGCTCGTACTCGGCGTCGGGGTCGTAGAAGTGCCCTTCGGGCAGTTCGTCGTAGTCGGCGAAGTGGTTGTGGGGCGCGCCACTTCCGTCGCCGGCCATGGCGTTCACGTGATGGCCATCCATGCTCTGGAGTGCTGACAGAGCCATGTGGGGGCTGCTCTGGCTCTGTTGGGCTGCGAAGGTTCGGACAGCGACGGAGCCGACAGCCTCGAGCCCCGTGGAGCCCTGGCCCCGCGCAGGCATTCCTGGTCGACCACCCCCGGGAGAAAATGTCGACTCATTCACAAGTCGTCTTACCTCCTTGGTGACCAGGAAACTTCTAGACAGGTCAGCGTGGCACCATGCCGACGGTTGGCGACTCTATGGCGTGTCGGCGGTCCGCAGCAACACAATCCGCCGGACCCGGCAGGATGTGTCGGCAATGAAACATCACGCTGTCAAGGGCGTACGGCCGTCGCACAGCAGGTTTCACCGGTGTGCGAATCGGTCGAAGGGTTACGTTCGAGGCGAGTTGACCGCAAGTCGCAAAGTGACCATACACACATCCGGCCGGACCTTGTCGGGCAAGGTCCGGCCGGATGCGCTGCATTGACAACCGGTGTTGACGTATCGCCTTATGTGTCTTGGCGACTTGGTGACCGGGGATCAGCCGAGCAGGGTCTCGAGCTCCACGTGCTCCAGGCCGTGCGCCTCGGCGACCTCCTTGTAAACGACCTTGCCGTCATGCGTGTTGAGGCCCTTGGCCAGCGCGGCGTCGCGGCGCAGCGCCTCCACCCAGCCCTTGTCGGCCAGTTCCACGATGTACGGGAGCGTGGCGTTGGTCAGCGCGTAGGTGGAGGTGTTGGGCACCGCGCCCGGCATGTTGGCGACGCAGTAGAAGACCGAGTTGTGGACCCGGAAGGTCGGCTCGGCGTGCGTGGTCGGGTGGGAGTCCTCGAAGCAGCCGCCCTGGTCGATCGCGATGTCGACAAGGACACTTCCCGCCTTCATCCGGGACACGAGCTCGTTGGTGACCAGCTTCGGAGCCTTGGCGCCCGGGATGAGCACGGCACCGACGACGAGGTCGGCGTCGAGGCAGGCCTTCTCCAGCTCGAAGGCGTTGGAGACGACGGTCTGGATCTTCGTACCGAAGATCTTGTCGGCTTCCTTGAGCTTGTTGAGGTCCCGGTCGAGCAGGGTCACGTGGAAGCCCAGGCCGATGGCGATCTGCGCGGCGTTCCAGCCGGAGACACCGCCGCCGATGATGACGGCCTTGCCGGCCGGCACACCCGGGACACCGCCGGGCAGCACACCGCGGCCACCGGCCGCGGCCATCAGGTGGTAGGCGCCGACCTGCGGGGCGAGGCGGCCCGCGACCTCGGACATCGGGGCGAGCAGCGGCAGGGCACGGTTCGCGAGCTCGACCGTCTCGTAGGCGATCGCCGTGGTGCCGGACTCCAGGAGGGCGTCCGTGCACTCCTTCGAAGCGGCCAGGTGCAGGTAGGTGAAGAGGATCTGGTCCTTGCGGAGGCGGTGGTACTCCTCGGCGATGGGCTCCTTGACCTTCAGCAGCAGGTCGGCGGAGGCCCAGACCTCGTCGGCGGTCTCCAGGATCTGCGCGCCGGCCGCCACGTACTCCTCGTCCGGGATCGAGGAGCCGACACCGGCGTTCCGCTCGACGACGACCTGGTGGCCGTGGCGCACCAGCTCGTGCACGCCGGCGGGGGTGATGGCCACCCGGAACTCGTTGTTCTTGACCTCGCGGGGGATGCCGACCTTCACGTCGATCACGGTCCTTGGCTCAGAGGGTGTGGGGCACTACTAGACATACCCAGGCATGCCGGGGCACACCGGGAGACACCGCCGGAGAACGTGCGGCAGAGCCAGTTTAATGAAGGTGTTCCGGCTGTCTAGCCTTTCATTGCATCAATCTTCGCCGGATGCACTGCGGATTTCGCAGGCGTTAGCGCCGTGTTCCGGCTCTTTCTCACCGTCGGGGCCCTCCGGGAGCCCCTCCCCCAGCATGCGCTCGGCCGCCGAGCGGTGCAGTCGGGCGGCGGCAGAGTCGCCGAGGCGCTCCAGGGTGTCGGCGAGGCGAAGCTGGATCGCGGCCTGGAGGCGGGGGTCCTCGGCACGACGCGCCCACTCCACCGCCTCCTGGCAGGTGCGCAGCGACTCCGTGGGCCGGCCGGCGTACTCCTGGACCCGGGCCACTTCGCTCAACGCCCTTGCGTAGGCGGCGATGTCACCGTCCTTGCGGTACACGGCGCCGGCCGCCCGCCAGTTCCTGAGCGCCTCCCCATAGCGGCCGGCGAAGGTGTGGGCGCCCGCGATACGGCCGTACAGCCGGGCGGCGTCCGCGCGCTCCCCCCGGGCCAGGCGCTGGGCGAGCGCCCGCCCGAACCAGTCGGCGGCCCGGTCGTAGTCCGCCAGCTCCTGGTGGGCGCCCCCTACGGATTCCATCGCGCGGCCGGTCGCGTACGGGTCGTTCGCCTGGCGCCCGGCGTCCAGCGCGGCCCGGTAGCGGGCCAGCGCGTCCCGTGTGCGCCCGGTCCGGGCGTCCAGGTCGGCGAGGTTCAGCAGAGCGGCGGCCCTCTCCCGGGGCAGGTTCCGGCGCTCGGCCACGTCCAGGACGAGGCGGTGCACGCCGTACAGGTCGGGCGCGGCCGCCTCGGTGCCGAAGTGTGCCGCCATGGCCCTGACCAGCTGGGACATCAGCCGGCGGGCCAGCGTGTCCAGCTCCCCGTCGGCGACCGCGAGCCGGGCCGCGGCCAGCAGGGCGGGCCGGCGGATGCGCAGCCAGTCCTCGGCCGCCCTCGGCGTCGGAAAGCGCAGCTCGGTCGGCATGCCCTGGAGCTTCTCGCGCAGCTCGGGGTGGTCCGTCTCGGTGATCGCCCGGCAGGACTGGAGCAGCCGCACGGTCCGCTCCAGCATGCGCGCGCGGGCCAGCTGGAGTTCGCCGGGGCGGTCCTGGCTCTCGGCGAGCGCGTGCAGCAGGGGCTGGAGGCAGCCGGGCACCTCGTACTGAGGCAGCGGGGAGGCCACCGCCCGCAGCAGGTTGAGGGCGACGAAGTCGTCCAGGGCGGCGCGGGCAGCGCTGACCGAGGTGCCGGCCAGCGCGGAGGCGGTGTGCGGGTCGACCAGGCCGGCCGGGGCCAGGGAGAGCAGCCGCAGTATCCGGGCGGCCGGACCCGGCAGCTGGTCGTAGACGTACCGGAAGACACGGGACAGCGGAGTGCCCTCGTCGGTCTCGGCGTGCAGGCGCTTGGCCAGGTCGGACACGGCCATCTTGGGGCGGGCGGCCAGCCAGCCCCCCGCCAGGGTGAGCGCGGCGGGCTGGGCCTGGCACACCTCGACCAGGTTCTCGGCGGCCCGCGGGTCGACGGTGATGCGGACCGAGCCGGTGAAGCGGGTCAGCAGCTCCAGCGCCGACTTGGTGTCGAGGCCGCCCAGGGTGCACGGGCGGACGTCCGCGATCCCGGTGAGCGGGCCGCCGGACACGGCGACGACCAGGCAGTCCGGGGCGTCCGGCAGCAGCGCGTCGACCTGCTCGGCGCTCGCCGCGTCGTCCAGCAGGAGCAGCGCCCGGCGCTCGGCCAGGGCCGTCCGCAGTGCCTCGGTCAGATCGTCCTCGGCGGCTCCGGGCGGGGTGGGCAGGCCCAGGGCGGTGAGCAGTTCGCGGGCGGTGCGCTCGACGGGGACGGGGGTGCCGTCGGGGTCACTGAGGCGGACCCGCTGCACACCGTCCTCGTAACGCTCGGCAACCCGTCGTACGAGTTCCTCGGCGAGCGCCGTGCGACCGGAGCCGGGGCGGCCGGCGATGAGGAGCACACGCGCGCGGGGGGCCTTGCGGCCGGAGAGGGTGTCCAGGCCCGCGCGCTCGATGTCGGCGCACAGCTCCTTCAACTCCCGTGTACGGCCCAGGAAATGGCTCGGCGCGGCCGACTTGCCGGACAGCCGCGCACCGCCTGTGTCCACCGCCTGTTCCGCCACGGGCCACACTCCCGTCCAACCAACCGCACACCGGCGCCCGCCGGGACTCCGGTCCGGGCGTTTGCAGAGCCTAGTTCACGCTCTGCAACGGTCCGGGAGGAGCGCGGCGGATACATCCCCCGATCGGATCAGGCGATCGTCACACCGGTTCGGCCGTTAGGCGCAGCGGCCGGGTTCAGGACTCGAACGGGCGCGCCGGCCACGGCGCCTCCGCCGGGCGCAACGCGTCGAGCCCGTCGCCGGTGCGGGCGGCGACCAGCGACAGGACGCCGACGACGAGGCAGTTGTTGTGCAGATCGCCGGCGAACACCCCGCGGACGAGCTCGTCGACGGGCACGCGCGCGTGCTCCATGTCGGACTCCTCGTCCTCGACTTCGAAGCGCTCGCCCTCGGCCTCCGACAGGCCGCGGGCGAGGAAGATCCGCACGGACTCGTCGCAGCCGCCGGCGGTGGTGTACACGTCGGTCAGCACCCGCCAGTTCTCGGCCTTGACGTGCGCCTCCTCGTACAGCTCGCGCTGGGCCGCGTGCAGCGGGTTCTCGCCCGGCACGTCGAGCAGGCCCGCCGGGATCTCCCAGAGCTTGTGCCGCACGGGGTGGCGGTACTGCTTGATGAGCAGGACACGGTCCTCGTCGTCCAGGGCGAGGACGGCCACGGAACCAGGGTGGACCTGGTAGTCGCGACGGACCACCGAGCCGTCGGGCATGACCACGTCGTCCGTGCGGACGGAGGTCTTGTTGCCCACGAAGGGGGTCTCCGTCGCCCGGATCTCCCACTCCTCCGGGGTGTCCTTGATCGTCATGCCCTGTCCTTCCACACGTGCACGAGCGGCCGGGGCGCGATCGTTCTGAATGCGAGCGCCCCGGCCACCGTACAACTCTTGTGTTACTTCGAGATCTTCCGCTCGACGGCGGCCTTCACCAAGCCGGCGAACAGCGGGTGCGGACGAGTCGGCCGCGAGCGCAGCTCGGGGTGCGCCTGCGTGGCGACCAGGTAGGGGTGGACGTCGCGCGGGTACTCGACGTACTCGACGAGCTTGCCGTCCGGCGAGGTGCCCGAGAAGAGGATGCCGGCCTTCTTCTCCAGCTCGGCGCGGTAGGCGTTGTTCACCTCGTAGCGGTGCCGGTGCCGCTCCTCGACGTACTCCTTGCCGTCGTACACCTCGCGGACGATGGAGTCCTCCGCCAGCTTCGCCGGGTACATGCCCAGGCGCATGGTGCCGCCCATGTCGCCCTCACCGGCGACGATGTCGAGCTGCTCGGCCATGGTGGAGATGACCGGGTGGGCGGTGGCCGGATCGAACTCGGTGGAGTTGGCGTCGGAGATGTCGGCCAGGTTGCGCGCGGCCTCGATCACGATGCACTGGAGGCCGAGGCAGAGGCCGAGCAGCGGGATCTTGTTCTCGCGGGCGTAGCGGATGGCGCCGACCTTGCCGAGCACACCGCGGTCGCCGAAGCCGCCGGGAATGCAGATGCCGTCGACGTCGGCGAGCTGCGCCTTGGCACCGGCCGGGGTCTTGCAGTCGTCCGAGGTGACCCACTTGATCTTGACGCGGGCCCGGTTGGCGAAGCCGCCGGCGCGCAGCGCCTCGGTCACCGAGAGGTAGGCGTCGGGCAGGTCGATGTACTTGCCGACCAGGGCGAGGGTGATCTCGTGGTCGGGGTTGTGGACGCGGTCGAGCAGGTCGTCCCAGGTCCGCCAGTCCACGTCGCGGAAGGGCAGGTCGAGCTTGCGGACGACGTACGCGTCCAGGCCCTCGCCGTGCACCGTCTTGGGGATGTCGTAGATCGAACGGGCGTCCGGGCAGGCGACCACGGCTGCCTCGTCGACGTCGCACATCAGGGAGATCTTGCGCTTGATCGCGGTGGGGACCTCGCGGTCGCACCGCAGCACGATCGCGTCCGGCTGGATACCGATGTTCCGCAGCGCGGCCACGCTGTGCTGGGTCGGCTTGGTCTTCAGCTCGCCCGAGGGACCGATGTAGGGCAGCAGCGAGATGTGCACCACGAAGACGTTGTCCCGGCCTACCTCGTGGCGGACCTGGCGGACGGTCTCCAGGAACGGCAGCGACTCGATGTCGCCGACCGTGCCGCCGACCTCGGTGATCACCACGTCCACCTCGTCCGTCGCCATGCGCCGGATACGGTGCTTGATCTCGTTGGTGATGTGCGGGATGACCTGCACCGTGTCACCCAGGTACTCGCCCCGCCGCTCCTTGGCGATGACGGTCGAGTACACCTGGCCTGTAGTGACGTTGGCGGAGCCGTCCAAGTCTCGGTCAAGGAAGCGCTCGTAGTGTCCGATGTCCAGGTCGGTCTCGGCGCCGTCGTTGGTGACGAACACCTCACCGTGCTGGAACGGGTTCATGGTGCCCGGGTCGACATTCAGGTACGGGTCGAGCTTCTGCATCACGACGCGCAGACCCCGGGCCTTGAGCAGCATGCCGAGGCTGGAGGCCGTGAGGCCCTTGCCGAGAGAGGAGGCGACACCCCCGGTGACGAAGATGTGCTTGGTCGTCGTGGCTGTGCTGGTTCGGAAAGCAGCGGGCGGCATGGCCAAGAGGGGCTCCCGTGGTCGCGGTCTGGGGTGCTGTCCGGCTGCCGGCCCGGAGAATCAGGGATTTCTCGCGGAGGCGCCGTCGCTGCGGTTCGGGGGTTTCGTGCCCACCGGTCCACGGGCTACCAGGGTATCAGCGCCTCGGAGAGATGGCTTCCGGCCACGCTCCGCGCACGGGCCGCCACGGACGTGCCACGAGCACGGGTTTCTCACCCGAGGCTCACTCGTTCGGCCCACACGGGTTGCCCGGAGCGGGACGCGGATCATCTACGTGCGTCGTATCCTGCTCGGACACTCGCTGCCGAGCCCGTCCGGAGAACACGGCACCACCCCCGCCCGCAAGCACCGGAACAACGAGAGCTCGTCAGTTCGTTGAGCAAAGACTGTCGTATTGCCTCAGGGCTCGGCGGGCTGCTTTGCTTCACCGCTCAACGACGCACAACAACGACCCCTTGACCGCACTAGCGACAGCCCCCTATCTGCCGGGGGGCGACGTGGCCGTTCGACTGGAGATGCACGTGGCCGGGCGCATCGAAGACTACGCACTCATCGGAGACATGCAGACCGCTGCCCTGGTCTGCCGGGACGGGACAGTGGACTGGCTGTGCCTGCCCCGCTTCGACTCTCATGCCATCTTCGCCGGTCTGCTGGGCACCGAGGAGCACGGCTTCTGGCGGCTCGGTCCGGCCCACGCGGCCGACGCCGAGCCCCCCACGGCCGCCCGGCGCACCTACCGGGGCGACTCGCTGATCCTGGAATCGGAGTGGGACACCCCGCGCGGCACGGTCCGCGTGACCGATTTCATGCCCCCGCGTGACGGGGCGCCCCAGCTGATCCGGATCGTCGAGGGCGTCTCCGGCCGGGTGCCGATGCGCTCGGCCCTGCGGATGCGGTTCTCCTACGGCCGGGTGGTGCCGTGGGTGCACAAGCACGAGGGCCGTACGGTCGCCGTCGCCGGACCGGACTCCGTGTGGTTCGACACGGAGGCCGAGACGTACGGAAAGTCGCTGACGACCTACGCGGACTTCACCGTCGCCCCGGGTGACCGGATCGCGTTCACGATCTCGTGGGAGCCCTCGCACAAGCAGCCGCCCGCGCTGCCGGAGCCGGAACAGTCGCTGGTGGCGACGGAGGACTTCTGGCGCGAGTGGGTCGAGCACTGCACGTACCACGGGCCGTACCGCGAGGCGGTGATCCGCTCGCTGATCACGCTGAAGGCCCTGACGTACGCCCCGACCGGCGGCATCGTCGCCGCCCCCACGACCTCCCTGCCGGAGGACATCGGCGGCGTCCGCAACTGGGACTACCGCTACACCTGGCTGCGCGACGCGGCGATCACCCTGTCCTCCCTGCTGCGCACCGGCTACCGCGAGGAGGCCCGCGCCTGGCGCGAGTGGCTGCTCCGGGCCGTCGCCGGCGACCCCGAGAACCTCCAGATCATGTACGGCCTCGCAGGTGAGCGCGAGCTGGGCGAGGCCGAGCTGGACTGGCTGCCCGGCTACGAGAGCTCCGCCCCGGTCCGGGTCGGCAACGGCGCCGCGCACCAGCTCCAGCTGGACGTGTACGGCGAGGTCACCGAGGCCCTGCACCTGGCCCACATGACCGGCCTGGCCCGCCACGACTACGCCTCCCTGCTCCAGCTGAAGCTGATCCGCTACCTGGAGGACCACTGGGACGAGCCGGACGAGGGCATCTGGGAGGTGCGCGGCCCGCGCCGCCACTTCGTGCACTCCAAGGTCATGGCCTGGGTCGCGGTGGACCGCACGATCAAGCTGATCGAGTCCGGCGACGCCGACGGCCCGCTGGAGCGGTGGCGCGAGCTGCGCGACGACATCCACCGGGACGTGTGCGAGAAGGGCTACGACAAGGAACGCAACACGTTCACGCAGTCCTACGGCTCGAGGGAACTGGACGCCTCGCTGCTGCTGATCCCGCAGATGGGCTTCCTGCCGCCCGACGACAAGCGGGTCATCGGCACCATCGAGGCGATCCAGCGCGAGCTGTCCACGTCGGACGGCTTCATCCTGCGCTACCCGACGGAGGGCGAGCACGAGGGCGTCGACGGTCTCCCCGGCGACGAGGGCGCCTTCCTGGCCTGCTCGTTCTGGATGGCGGACGACCTGGCGATGATCGGCCGCGTGGACGAGGCCCGCAAGCTGTTCGAGAAGCTGCTGTCCCTGCGCAACGACCTCGGGCTGCTCGCCGAGGAGTGGGACCCGCGCCGCAAGCGCCAGGTCGGCAACTTCCCGCAGGCCTTCAGCCATGTTCCGCTGATCGACACGGCTCTGCGGCTGACGGCTTCGGGCGCGTACGGCGGCTGACGCGTTTGCACGGCGCGCCCGTCTAGGCTGGGAAGCGGCACCCTTTCGGAAGGGGCCGCCATGGCTTCCCACTCCAAGGCGGGCGCGGCGCTCGGCGCGCTGCGTGAGGATCTGGCCGGCGATGTGTTCGCGCCGGGGGACCCGGGCTACGACGAGGCCCGCGCGTTCTTCGACGCGAGGGTCGACCGGCGGCCCGCGGTGATCGCCCGGTGCGCGCACGAGGCGGACGTCGTACGGGCGGTGCGCTTCGCCCGGGATCTGGACCTGCACATCGCCGTGCGCGGCGGCGGACACGGTGTCGCGGGTCCGCCGCCGGACCACGGGACGCTTCTGGTGGACCTGCGCCGGATGCACGCGGTGACCGTCGATCCGGCGGCGGAGGCGGTACGGGTCGAAGGCGGCGCCACGATGGACCGGCTCGACCGGGCCACCCGGCCGTACGGCCTCGCCACCACCGGCGGCCGGGCCTCCGCCATCGGTGTCTGCGGCTTCGTCCTGGGCGGCGGCACCGGCCTGCTGGACCGCGCCTTCGGCCTCGCCGTCGACGACCTGATCGGCGTCGAGCTGGTCACCGCCGACGCCGAACGGGCCCACGCCAACCCCGACGAGAACCCGGAGCTGTTCTGGGCGCTGCACGGGGGCGGCGGCAACTTCGGCATCGCCACCGCGCTCACCCTGGAGCTGCACGAGCTGCCGGAGTTCTCCGTCACGGTGCTTCTGTACCTCCCCGAGCACGGGCGGGAGGTGGTGCGCGCCTTCCGCGGGATCATCGCCGGCGGCCCCGACCAGGTGGGCGGCGCCGTGCTGTACCCGGCCGCGGGCAGACCCGTGTACGGCGCGCTGCTGACCTACGCGGGTGGTGAGGCGGGCCTGCGCAAGCTCGCCCAGCCGCTGCTCGCGCTGCCGCACGAGGCGGAGCTGCCGGGCGCCGGGGCGCTGCGCCTGCTGGACCTCGGTCCCGGGCTGCGCGCCCACTGGTCGGCGGAGTGCCTGACCGGTCTGCCCGACGACCTGGTGGACGGCTTCTGCGCCCGCGCGGAGGCCCTGCCCGTGCCGAGCGGGTCCCGGCACATGCTCTTCCCGCTCGGCGGTGCGGCCGCCGCCGGACCCGCCCGGTATCCGGTCCCGTACCGGAGCGCGCCCTGGGTGGCGCACCCCCTCGCCCGCTGGGCCGACCCGGCTGACGACGAGCGGGCCCTCGCCTGGGTACGGGACGCCCGCGCCGACGTCCGGCCCTGGAGCGCCGGTGCCGTCTGCCTCAGCCTGGTCGGCGACGAGGGTCCCGAGCGGGTCGGAGCGGGCCTGGGCGCCGGAAACCTGCTGCGGCTGGAGAAGGTGAAGCGGACCTACGACCCCGACAACGTGTTCCGCTTCAACCACAACATCAAGCCGCTGTAGGCCGTCGGCTCCGGAGCGGGGGACGAAGCTGTCTTCCAGGGGTTTTCGCAGGTAGCGTCCGCTGCATGAACAGCAGTGCGGACACCGGCGGATTCGCCACCCAGGGCGCCGGGATCACCGTTCAGCGAGCCCTGGAGCTGCCCGGGCTGCGCAGCGGTCTGCCGGAGATCCTGGCGGGCGCCGACCGGCTGGGGCGCACCGTCCGCTGGGTGCACGCGGGCGAGGTGCCCAACATCGCCTCGCTGCTGAAGGGCGGCGAACTGCTGCTCACCACCGGCTACGGCCTCGGCACCCGCCCGGCCGAGCAGCGGGCGTTCGTGCGCACCCTCGCCGAGCGGGGCATCGCCGCCCTGGTCGTGGAGCTGGGGCCGCGTTTCGCGCGGCTGCCCGCCGCCCTGGTGGACACCGCCCGCGGCGCCGGGCTGCCGCTGGTCCAGCTGCACCGCGAGGTGCCCTTCGTCACGGTCACCGAGGAGATCCACACCGAGATCGTCAACGGCCACTACGCGCTGCTCCAGCGGGCGGAGGAGGTGCACCGGCGCTGTACCGAGGCCCTCCTCGGCGGCGGCGGGGTGCCGCAGGTGCTCGGCATCCTGGCCGGCTTCAGCGGCAACCCGGTCTTCCTGGAGACCACGGACGGCCAGTTGCTGTACGCCGCCGGGGCCGGGCCCGAGGGCGCGGATCCCCTTCAGGTCTGGGAGGGGCTGCGCGGCCCGCACAAGGACGCCCCGCCACCGGCCGGTTCGGTGCTCGTTGACGTGCCCGGGGGCGGCCCGGGCACGGGTTCGGTGCGGGCCCGGCTGGTGCTGCTGCCCGTTCTGGGGCCGCTCGCCCCGGTGCACCGCATCGCCGCCGAGCGGGCCGCGGGCATCCTCGCCGTGGTGCTGATGCAGGCCCGGCAGGAGGAGGAGCTGGCGGCGCGGGGGCGCGGCGACTTCCTCACCGATCTCGCCGAGGGCCGGATCGCGGCGGAGGACGCCCCGGCGCAGGCCCGGGTGCTGGGCTTCAAGCCGGGCGGCAGTCCGCTGCTGCCGGTCGTGATGCGGCTCGGCGACGCGCTCTCCCCGGGCGGGGGCTGGGCGGTCCTGGCCCGCGCGGTCGCCGAGGAACTGGCCTCGGTCGGGGTGCCGGTGCTGCTCGGCGTGCGGCCGGTCGAGGGCCGGGTCCCGCTGCTGGTGGGGCTGCGCTCGGAGGCGGAGCGGTCGGCGGTCGCGGACCGCGTCGCGGCGGCGCTGCGGGCCGGGGTGGAACGGGCGGGGATGCAGCGGCCCGGGGCTCAGCCGCCCGTGGTGGTCGTCGGGGTGGCCGGTGGCTGGGCGGCGGCGTCGGCCGGGCTCAGACACGCGGCGGAGACGGCAACGGCGGCGCAGGGCCTGAGCGACCGGCCCTGGTACGACGCCCGGCGCCTGGACATCGACCTGCTGCTGTGGCGGCTGCGCGACCACCCGGACCTGGCGGCCTTCGTGGACCGGGCCATCGGCCCGCTGCGCGACCACGACCACCGCTCCAAGCCGCCGCTGCTGCCCACACTGGAGACGTACCTGGCCCATGCGGGCCGCAAGGCCGAAACCGCCCGCGAGCTGCACCTCAACCGTCAGACGCTCTACAACCGCCTCGCCCGCATCGGCGAGTTGCTGGGCACCGACCTCGACGACCCGCAGACGGTGCTGGCGTTGAGCCTGGCGCTACGGGCCCGCCGGCACGTGCCGTAGGCCTGTCCGGCGGATCAGGTCGCAGGAAACGGGCGGTGCCCCATCGACGCCGCCCGGCCTGCGGGCCGGCGCGACGGGCGGGGCGGGCGGCCCGGCCCTCGGGCGGGGTTCAGGGCAGCGGCTGGGGCTGGGTCAACTCGTCGTACACGCTGAGGACCTGGGCGACCGTCTGGTCCTCGGTGGGCCAGGTGGCCGCCTGCCGTACGCCCCTGTCCTTGAGCTCCTCGCACCGCCCGGGATCGTCGAGCAGCCCGTCGACGGCGCCCGCGAGCGCCTCCGCGTCCCCGTACGGGACGAGTTCGGCGGCGTCGCCCACGAGGTCGGGGATACCGCCGACGGCGGTCGCGACGAGCGGCACGCGGGCGTGCAGGGCCTCCTGGGCGAGGACGGAGCGGGACTCCCAGCTGCTGCACAGCAGTGCGATGTCGGCGGCGGCGAGCAGTTCACCGATGTCGTCCCGGCGTCCGATGAGCCGGGCCGGCAGCTCCTCGTCCTCGATCCGCCGCTGGAGCTCCGGGCGCAACGGCCCCTCCCCCGCGATGACGAGCAGCGGCACGGGGTCCCGGCGGCGCCACAGACGGGCCGCGTCCAGCAGGACGTCGTAACCCCGCTGCCGGTCGAGAGAGCCGACCGCCATGAGCAACGGGCGGCCGGTGGCGCCGAGTTCGGCCCGGGCCTTGGGCCGGAGCCGGTCGGGGTCGTCCTGGTCCACGGGTGGGCGCGCCCCGGGCAGGGCGAAGGGGGCGAGCCGGGCGTCGCGGGCTCCGGTGCGGCGCGCCCGGTCCACGAGGTCGGAGGTCGTGCCGAGCACCACGGCGGCCGTTTTCACCACCCGCCGCTCCAGCACCCGCAGCAGATGCGCCCGCGCGCCCTCGGCCTCGGCCCGGTTGTGCCAGGTGACGACGAGCGGGGTACGCCGGCCGCTGAGCGCCAGCACGGCCCGGAAGGAGGCGTGCAGCCCGTGCGCGTGTACCAGGTCCGCGTGCGAGCAGGCCGCCCGCAGCGCCGCCACGGACACCGGGTCGCTGCTGCGGGGCACGTGCACGTGGTCGGCGCCGACGCCGGTGAAGTCGTAGGCGTGATCGGCCTCGACGGGGGCGCACACGGTGACCCGCACGCCCCGCGCGACCAGTCCGGCGGCCAGGGAGCGCACGTGCGCGCTGCTGCCGGCATTGCCTCCGCCCAGGACCTGCACGGTGCGCAGCGGCGACTGACCGTGCGGTGAGGTACTGCTCGCGGGGCTCACGTGGCCGGGGCTCCTGGTTCGGCGTCGGGCGGTCACGAAGGGACCTACAGAAGGTATCGGGCGGAGGGGTGTACCGCGCGCCTCCTACGCCTACCGGGTTCCCTGCCAAGGATGCCAGCACGCACGGGTGTTCCGGGCACCCCGGGGAGCCCCGATCCCGCCGGGGACGGCCCGTACGGCGACGAGCGTCACCCACACGAGTGAACAACCGCCCACCCGCCCGAGCTTCACCGGAAGCGCGCCAAGCCGTCACACGATCGCCGTGCACGGTCACGGCCGCCACGTCGGCGCTCACCGCCCCCGCATACAGCCCGGCGGTCCGCCCGGCGTAGTTCTTCCGCTCCCAGCGCTCCCGCCCGCCGGGCGCCTCGGCGCGCGGGGCGGCGGTCCCGGTGCGGGTGAGCGCGGCGGTGAGCCCGGAAAAACGAGCCGCCACCACCGCCTGCGAGCCCTACTCGCTACAGGTCCGCCCGGGCCGTCGCCAGCAGTTCCTCCGCGTGGGCGCGGGCCGTCTCCGAGTCCTCCTGACCGGCCAGCATCCGGGACAGCTCGCGGACCCGCTCCTCGCCCTCGAGCACCTTCACACCGGACCGGGTGACGGACCCGTCGTTGGTCTTCTCGACCAGCAGCTGCCGGTCGGCGAAGGCCGCGACCTGCGGAAGGTGGGTGACGACCACGACCTGCGCGGTCTTCGCGAGCCGCGCGAGCCGCCGCCCGATCTCGACGGCCGCCTTGCCGCCGACACCGGCGTCGACCTCGTCGAAGAGATACGTCGGCACCGGGTCCGTACCCGCGAACACGACCTCCACGGCGAGCATCACGCGCGACAGCTCACCGCCGGACGCGCCCTTGGCGATGGGCCGCGGCGGGGCACCCGGGTGCGGGGCGAGCAGCAGCTCCACCTCGTCCACGCCCGACGGCCCGTAGGCGACCGTGCGCCCGCCGACCTCGACGCCCTCCGGGTCCTCGGTCTGCCGGATGTCGAAGGACACGCGCGCGTGCGGCATGGCGAGCGAGGCCAGCTCGGCGGTCACGGCGGCGGCGAACCGCTCGGCGGCCTCCGTCCGCGCGTCCGTCAAGGCCTGCGCCAGCCCGCCCAGTTCGGCACGCAGCGCGTCCCGTTCGGCAGTCAGCTCACCGAGCCGCTCGTCGTCGCCGTCCAGTTCGGTCAGCCGCACGGCGCTCTGCTCGGCCCACGCCAGGACGGCGTCGATGTCGTCCCCGTACTTCCGCGTGAGAGCGGTCAGCGCAGCCCTGCGCTCCTCCACGGCGGCCAGCCGCAGCGGATCGGCGTCCAGGTCGTCGGCGTACCCGGCGAGCTCGCCCGCCACATCGCCGAGCAGGATCCCGATCTCACCGATCCGGTCGGCGAGGGCGGCCAGCGCCGGATCGTGCGACCGCACGGCCTCCAGGGCCCGGTGCGCGCCCGCCACGAGCGTGGCCGCGTCGATACCCTCGGGGTCCTCGGGATTGCCCGCGAGAGCGGCGTGCGCGGCCGTGGCGGCGGACGCCAGCGCCTCCGCGTGCCCCAGGCGCTCCGCCTCCTCCGCGAGCTCCACGTCCTCGCCGGCCCGTGGCTCCACGCCCGCGACCTCGTCGAGCCCGTACCGCAGTATGTCGGCTTCCTGGGCCCGTTCACGCGCGCGCGTGACGATCTCCTCCAGCTCGGCGGCGACGGCCCGCAGCCGCCGGTAGGCCTCGCCGTACTTGGCCAGCGGCACGGCGACGGCGTCGCCCGCATACCGGTCGAGCGCCTGCCGCTGCCGGGTCAGCTTCAGCAGCCCCTGCTGGTCGGTCTGCCCGTGCACGGCCACCAGGTCGTCGGCGAGCTCGGCGAGCAGCCCCACCGGCACGCTCCGCCCGCCGAGGTGCGCCCGGGAGCGCCCCTCGGCGGAGACGGTACGGCTGATCAGCAGCGCCCCGTCGTCCAGCTCGGCCCCGGCCTCCTCGGCCCGTACGACGGCCGAGGAGGCCGGGGGCACGGCGATCCGTCCCTCCACGACGGCCTTCCCCGCCCCGATCCGCACGAGCGCCGGATCAGCCCGCCCGCCCAGCAACAGCCCCAGGCTGGTGACCACCATGGTCTTGCCCGCACCCGTCTCACCGGTGACCGCGGTGAACCCGGGCGACAGCTCGACGACGGCGTCGTCGATGACCCCGAGTGACCGTATCCGCATCTCTTCCAGCACGGAGAAGACCATACGAGGTCCGGCCACGGAAGTGCGAGGTGCCCTGTCACCCGGGCGGGTGGAGGTCTAGTGAGGTGCCCCCCGCCATCCGGACACCGGCAGCGCGAACTTCGCCACGAGCCGGTCCGTGAACGACGCGTGGTGCAGCCGGGCCAGCCGCACCGGCACAGCCCCGCGCCGCACCTCGACCCGCGCGCCGGGCGGCAGCTCGACGGTCCGCCTGCCGTCGCACCACAACACCCCGGGCGGGATGTGCGGCAGCACCTCGACCGCGAGCACGGAGTTCGGCGAGGTCACCAACGGCTTCGCGAACAGCGCGTGCGCGCTGATCGGCACCATCAGCAGTGCCTCCACCTCGGGCCACACCACGGGCCCGCCCGCGGAGAACGCGTACGCCGTGGACCCCGTCGGCGTCGACAGCACGATGCCGTCGCAGCCGAAGCCGGTCACCGGCCGCCCGTCGATCTCCAGCACGACCTCGAGCAGCTTCTCGGCGCCCGCCTTCTGCACGGCCGCCTCGTTCAGCGCCCAGTCGGTGTGCACGATGTCGCCGTTGCGGTGCACGACGACGTCGACGGTCATCCGCTCCTCGACCTCGTACGACTTCGTCACCACCCGGTCCACGACCTTGTCGAGGTCGTCCCGCTCGGCCTCCGCGAGGAACCCGACGCTGCCGAGGTTGACGCCGAGCATCGGCACGCCGGACGCCCGGGCGAACTCGGCGCCGCGCAGCAGCGTCCCGTCGCCGCCGAGCACGATGAGCAGCTCGCAGCCGTCGAGGCTCTGCGGGGTCGCCTCCTCGACGAGCTCCACCTCCTCGGGCAGCGGCAGGTCACGCGCCTCGTACTCGAGCACCCGCACGCCCACGCCCGCCTGTAGCAGCCCCTTGACCACCAGTTCGGCACTGCGGATGGCCGCCGGCCGCCCGGTGTGCGCGAGCAGGAAAACAGTACGAGCTCGGTTCTGTGTCAACGCGGCCCCTCCGCCACTGCACGGTCAACATCGGCCGCGTCCGGAGCGGGCGCCCCGGCACGCAGCCACAGAAAGTACTCGACGTTCCCGGAGGGCCCGGGCAACGGACTGGCGGTGACACCCTTCACCCCGAGTCCGAGCTCCCACGCCTTCTCGGCCACGCCCCGCACGGCGTCCGCCCGCAGCTGCGGACTCCGTACGACACCCCCGCTGCCCAGCCGTTCCTTCCCCACCTCGAACTGCGGCTTGACCATCATCACCAGGTCGGCGTCCGCCTTCACGCACCGCGCCAGGGCAGGCAGCACCAGCCCGAGCGGGATGAAGGACAGATCGCCCACGACAAGATCCACAGGTTCCCCATCGATCGCTTCAAGCGTCAACTCGCGTACGTTCGTACGGTCCTTGACGGTGACGCGTTCATCGCTCCGGAGAGACCAGGCGAGTTGTCCGTATCCCACGTCCACGGCGACGACCTGCGCGGCGCCGGCCCGCAGCAGGACGTCGGTGAAGCCCCCGGTGGACGCGCCGGCGTCCAGCGCCCGCCGCCCCTCGACGACCAGCCCCTGGGGGACGAAGACCTGCAACGCGCCGGCCAGTTTGTGGCCGCCCCGGGAGACGTACTCCGGGTCGCTGTCGTCGGTCGCGACGACGATCGCGGCGGCGGTCTCCACCTGCGTGGCCGGCTTGGTCGCGACGGTCCTGCCGACAGTGACCCGCCCGGCGACGATCAGCTGGCTGGCGTGCTCGCGCGAGCGCGCGAGCTTCCGGCGGACCAGCTCCGCGTCCAGACGGCGGCGTGCGACTCCTGCCACGTTCGGTTCAGCTCCTGCTCTGGTACGGCGTCGGGGGCGCCGGAGGTCCCGGGCGGGCGTCGAGCGCGGTGAGCGCGTCGCGCAGCCCCCTGTGTACATCCTCGTACACCTCCAGATGCCCGTTGGTGGCGAGGTGGTCGGCGTCGGCCAGCCGATCCAGCTGGGCGTCCACCTCGGCGTTGCCGGTGGGGGTGCGGGCAAGGTTCAGGGGCGCGGGGGCGGCCGGATCGTACTCGAGTTCGACCGGAGCCTCCGCCTCCTCGCCCGCCTCGGCCCGGGGCACGGAGTCGCTGTCGCTCATGCCCCGACGCTACCCCGAAGCGCTGCGGTACCGTCGATCGCGATGGCGACGATCGATGAGTGCCGGGCAGCGCTGGAAAAGCTCTCGGACAACATGCAGGGTGCCGAGGGCGACGTCCGCGCGGCCGCGGCCATGGACCGCTCGGTGAGCTGCCACGTCACGGACCTGGACGTCACCTTCGTCGGCCGGCTCACCGGCGGCCGGATCGAGATCGACGAGACCCTTCAGGGCCCTCCACCGCAGAAGGCCCAGATCCGGCTGGCCATGACCGGCGACGACCTGGTGGCGATGGTCGGCGGCGAGCTGAACTTCGCGAAGGCATGGGGGTCGAGCCGGGTCAAGCTGGAAGCAAGCCTGCTGGACCTGTTCCGGCTCAGGAAGCTTCTGTAGCGCCGGCCGCGCTCACCCGCTCGCGTGCCTTGCGCGCGGCCGGCACCACCAGCGGAGTGCCCGTCTCCGGGTCGTCGATGACCTGGCAGCGCAGCCCGAAGACCTCTTCGACCAGCTCGGCCGTGACGATGTCGCCCGGCGCGCCCTCGGCGATCACCCGGCCGCCGCGCAGGGCGACGAGGTGGGTGGCGTACCGGGCGGCGTGGTTGAGGTCGTGCAGGACGGCGACCAGGGTGCGGCCCTGGGTCTCGTGCAGCTCGGCGCACAGGTCGAGGACGTCGATCTGGTGCTGGATGTCCAGGTAGGTGGTGGGCTCGTCGAGGAGCAGCAGCGGGGTCTGCTGGGCGAGCGCCATCGCGATCCACACACGCTGCCGCTGACCGCCGGACAGCTCGTCCACGTACCGGTCGGCCAGCTCGGCGACCCCGGTCTGCGCCATGGCCTCCTGCACCACCCGCTCGTCCTCGGCGGACCACTGCCTGAGGATCCCCTGGTGCGGATACCGGCCGCGGCCCACCAGGTCACCGACGGTGATCCCGTCCGGCGCGATCGACGACTGCGGCAGCAGACCGAGCGTCCGCGCGACCTTCTTCGCGGGCATCGACTGGACGACCTGCCCGTCGAGCAGCACCCGGCCCTCGCTGGGCTTGAGCATCCGCGACAGCGCCCGCAGGAGCGTCGACTTGCCGCACGCGTTCGGGCCGACGATCACCGTGAAGGAGTTGTCGGGGATCTCCACCGACAGCTGCTCGGCGATGACGCGCTGGTCGTAGGCGAGGGTGACGTTCTCGGCGGACAGGCGGTTCACAGGGCTCCTTCGGTTGTTCGTCTCGCCGGTGGTGTGGCGGGTGGTGCTCATATCCGGCCCGCCCTGCGCTCGGTGACCAGCAGCCACAGGAGGTAGAGGCCGCCCAGGACGCCGGTGACCACGCCCACGGGCAGCTGGTCGGCGCCGAAGGCGCGCTGTGCGGCCCAGTCGGCGGTGACCAGCAGCGTGGCGCCCATGCACAGGGAGGGCACCAGGTTGGGCCCCGGCGAACGGGTCAGGCGCCGGGCGAGCTGCGGCGCGGTGAGCGCCACGAAGGTGACGGGCCCCGCGGCGGCGGTCGCCGCGGCGGTCAGCAGTACGGCGGAGACCATCAGCACCAGCCGTACCCGCTCCACCCGCACCCCGAGGGCGTAACTGACGTCGTCGCCCATCTCCATCGCCCTGAGGCCGCGCGCGTTGGCGAGGACGAGCGGTACGAGCACCGCGCACAGGGCGAACAGCGGCCAGACCTGGTCCCAGTCACGGCCGTTGAGGGAGCCGGTCATCCACACGACCGCGCGGGCCGCGTCGACCAGGTCGGCCTTGGTGAGCAGGTAGCCGTTGACCGCCGTGACGATCGCGGAGACGCCGATGCCCACCAGGACCAGCCGGTAGCCGTGCACCCCCTGCTTCCAGGCGAGCAGGTAGACGGCGAACCCGGTCACCAGGCCGCCGATCAGCGCGCCGACGGTGACCTCGGTGGCGTTCCCGGACAGCAGCACGATCACGACGAGCGCCCCGGCCGTCGAGCCCTGGGAGAGGCCGAGCACGTCCGGGCTGCCCAGCGGGTTGCGGGAGACGGACTGGAACAGGGCGCCGCCGAGGCCGAGCGAGGCACCGACCAGGAGGCCGACCAGGACGCGCGGCAGGCGCAGGTCGCGGACGATGTACTCCTGGATCTGGTTGCCGTTGCCGGTCAGCGTCTTGAGGACGTCGGTGGCGGAGATCGGGAAGTCACCGGTGCCGATCAGCAGGACGCTCGCGGTGAGCGCGGCGAGCAGCAGCAGGACGACGACGGTCAGCGCGCGGACGTCCACGCGGACGGAGAGCCCTCCGGGGGTGCGCAGGGCACGGACCGCGGGGCTTTTCTCATGGGTGCTCACAGCTGCGCCGTCCTCCGCCGTCGGACCAGGAAGATGAAGACCGGGCCGCCGATGATCGCGGTGACGATGCCGACCTGGAGCTCCGCCGGCCGGGCGACGATCCGGCCGATGACATCGGCGCCGAGCAGCAGCACGGGTGAGAGGACCGTGGCGTACGGCAGGATCCAGCGCAGGTCGGGGCCGGTGAAGGAGCGCACGACGTGCGGCACCATCAGGCCGACGAACATGATCGGGCCGCAGGCGGCGGTCGCGGCCCCGCACAGCACGGTGGCGGCGAGCATGGCCAGGGCGCGGGTGCGGCCCAGGTTGGCGCCGAGGGCTCGGGCGGTGTCGTCGCCCATCGCCACGGCGTTCAGCGGCCGGGCGAGCAGCAGCGCGAGGACCGTGCCGGCGCCGAGGAACGGCAGGACCTGCGTGATGGTCGAGTCGGTGGCCGCGGACAGCGAACCCACCGTCCAGAACCGCATCTTGCCGAGCGCCGCGTCGTCCGTGATCATCACGGCCTGGAGGTAACCGTAGAGCGCGGCGCTGATCGCCGTACCGGCGAGCGCGAGCCGTACCGGCGTCGCTCCCCGGCTGCCGCCGAGGAACCACACCAGCGCCCCGACGGCCGCGGCGCCCACGAACGCGAACCACACATAGCCGGTCAGGCTGGTGACGCCCAGGTAGGTGATGGCCGTGACGACCGCGGCCGACGCACCCGCGTTGATACCGAGGAGCCCGGGGTCGGCCAGCGGGTTGCGGGTGAGCGCCTGGAGCACCGCACCGGACAGGCCGAGCGCGGCACCGGCCAGGAGTCCGAGGAAGGTGCGCGAGAGCCGCTCGTCGACCACCACGTCGCCGTACGTCCCCGTGTGGTGGAACAGGCCGTGCCAGACCTGGTCCAGCGACAGCTCTTTCGCACCGATCGCGATGCTCGCCAAGGTGACCAGCACCAGGATCGCGACCGCGACCAGGAGTCCAAGGGACCGTACCGCCCGGCGGGTTGGGGGCGCGGGGGCGGCATCCGCGCGCTGTTCGGGGGGACTGTCGACCAACACGTGGTTAGGTTAGCCTACCCTCGCATCCGAGCTCGATCCCGTGGTGGTACCCGCTCTCCTTCCCGCGTTCAGAGTCCGAGTCGCGCCAGCGCCTTCTCCCCGTCCAGTTCGCAGGAGCCGTCGCCGGCCGCAGTCCAGGCCGCGGCGCACAGCGCCCGCAGTCCGTCGAGCGCCTCGCCCTCGCCCTCCAGCTCCAGCCGCCCGTCCCCGGCCCGCGCCGTCCAGCCGCCGCAGCGGAAGCCGCCGCCCGCCTCCGTGACCTCCGGCTGTCCGGTGAGCAGCCCGCGCAGATCGGCGTCCACATACGTCGGCCGGTGCTGCGGCGGCGCTGCGAGCAGCTGGGCGCCGTCGGTCACGCCGGTGAGGACCAGCAGCGAGTCGACGTCCCCGTTGAAGGCCCCCTCGATGTCCGTGTCCAGCCGGTCCCCGACCACCAGCGGCCGCTCGGCGCCCGTGCGCAGGATCGTCTCCCGGTGCATGGGCGGCAGCGGCTTGCCCGCCACCTGCGGCTCGGCGCCGGTCGCGATCCGTACGACCTGCACGGCCGCGCCGTTGCCCGGCGCGATACCCCGCCCGCTGGGGATGGTCAGGTCGGTGTTGGACGCGAACCAGGGCACCCCGCGCGCGACGGCGTAGGACGCCTCCGCGAAACGCCCCCACTGAAGCTCGGGCCCGCCGTACCCCTGCACGACCGCCGCCGGGTCGTCGTCCGCCGACTCCACCGGCTCGAGGCCACGCTCGCGCAGCGCCACCCGCAGCCCCTCACCGCCGACCACCAGCACCCGCGCACCCGCCGGCACCTGCTCGCTGATCAGCCGCGCGACCGCCTGCGCCGAGGTGATGACGTCACCGGCCCCCGTCGGTATGCCCAGCTCCGTCAGATGCCCGGCCACGGCGTCCGGCGTCCGCAGCGCGTTGTTGGTGACGTACGCCAGATGCATCCCCCCGTCCCGGGCAACCGCCAGCGAGTCGACGGCGTGCGCGATCGCGCTCCCACCCGCGTACACCACCCCGTCCAGGTCGAGCAGTGCCGTGTCGTACGCGCTGCTCAGGGGGCGCTCACTGCCCTCTGGCCGGGTCCTGACGCCCTGGCTCATTCCGCATCGCTCCTCGTTCGATCGCTCTTCCCCCGATCATGCCGCACGCCACTGACACACGTACGATGCCGGGATGAACACTGCAGGTCACTCGGAGGCAACGGCGCGCCGGGGCCTGGAACTCGCCCCGTTCCGAGGCCTTCGCTACGACCCCGAGCGGGTCGGCAGCCTGGCCGCCGTCACCTCCCCGCCGTACGACGTCGTCGTACGCCCCGACGGCCTGCACCACCTCCAGTCCGCCGACCCGTACAACATCGTCCGGCTGATCCTTCCCCAGGCCGGTACCCCGAGCGCCCGCACCGAACAGGCGGCCGACACGCTGCGCCGCTGGCTGGCCGAGGGCATCCTGGCCGCCGACCCGGAACCGGGCCTCTACGTCTACGAGCAGCGCGACGACGAGGGCATGCTCCAGCGCGGCCTCATCGGCGCGTTGCGCGTCTCCGATCCGTCGGAGGGGGTGGTCCTGCCGCACGAGGACGTCATGCCGCCCGTCGTCGCGGAACGCGCCGCCCTGATGCGCGCGACCTGCGCGAACCTCGAGCCACTCCTCCTGACGTACCGGGGCAACGGCGTGACGGCCGAGGTGATCGAACGCACCGCCGAACGCACCGCCCTGTTGTCGACGACCACGGAGGACGGCTTCCACCACCGCCTCTGGTCGGTGACCGACCCCGCCGAGCTGGCTCTCGTCCAGTCGGACCTGGCCGGCCATCAGGCGCTGATCGCCGACGGCCACCACCGCTGGGCGACCTACCGGCTTCTACGCGCGGAGCACCTCTCCCCGAGCCCCTGGGACCACGGCCTGGTCCTCCTGGTCGACACGGTCCGCTATCCGCTCCGCGTCCGTGCCATTCACCGCCTGCTGCACGGCCTGCCGGTCGCCGACGCGCTGTCCGCCCTCGACGGTCTGTTCCGCGTGACCCGCCTGGAGAAACCGCTGCCCGCGGCCTTGGCGAGCCTCGCCGACGCGGCCTGCGCGGGCAACGCCTTCCTGCTCGCCGGCGACGGCGCCTTCCACCTGGTGGACCGCCCGGACCAGGACCTCCTGGCCCGTACGGTCCCCACGGACCGCCCGGCCGCCTGGCGCACCCTCGACGCCACCGTTCTGCACGCCACGCTCCTCGAGCACGTCTGGCACGTCCCCGAGGACTCTCCCGCGCACATCGCCTACATCCACGACGCGGAGGCCACGGTCGCCAAGGCGGAAGGCGACGGCAGCACGGCGGTCCTGCTGCACCCGGTCCGCGAGGAAGTCGTCCGCGACCTGGCCCGGCAGGGCGTGACGATGCCCCGCAAGTCGACGTCGTTCGGCCCGAAACCGGCGTCGGGCCTGGTGCTGCGGGCGCTGGATCTCTGACGTCTTCCGGCGTCCCGGCGTCGGGCATGGCGAAGGGCGGGACCCCCAAGGAGATCCCGCCCTGTCGCTGCGCGTACGTCAGTCGTCGTCGCCGTTGTCGTCGCCGTCGCCGTCGGTGTCGCCGTCGGTGTCGCCGTCCTGGGTGCCGCCCTGACCCTCGTCCTCGCTCCCGTCGAGCGCGTCGACGAACTCCACGCCGTCCAGTTCCGCCAGCCGGTCCGAGGCATCCGTGCTGCCGTCCCGGTCGGCCTCGACGGCCTTGGCGAACCAGTCCCGCGCCTCGCTCCGCCGGCCGGCGGCGAGCAGCGCGTCGGCGTAGGCGTAGCGCAGGCGCGCGGTCCACGGCTGAACGGAGTTGGAGGCCAGCTCGGGGCTCTGGAGCGTCACGATCGCCGCGTCCAGCTGCCCCATGTCACGCCGGGCACCGGCCGCGACGAGCCGCATCTCGACCTGCCCGGCCTTGTCGAGCTTCTGCACGTCAGGCGCCCCGGCCATGTCCAGCGCCTTCTCCGGCCGCCCGAGCCCACGCTCGCAGTCGGCCATCACGGGCCACAGGTCCACGTTGCCGGTCATCCGCCGCGCGGCCCGGAACTCGGCGAGCGCCTCGCCGTACTTCTGGTTCGCGTACG
This sequence comes from Streptomyces sp. NPDC054834, assembly GCF_053611185.1. Lineage (NCBI taxonomy): Bacteria > Bacillati > Actinomycetota > Actinomycetes > Kitasatosporales > Streptomycetaceae > Streptomyces > Streptomyces sp. NPDC054834. The sequence goes on from NZ_JBSGZV010000002.1 coordinate 498,212, forward strand.
CGGCGAACCCGGCGGCCTCCCGTACGCCCGCGACACGGGACGCCAGACGCAGGGCCACCTTGGAGTAGCCGTAGGCACCCTCGGGGTCCTCGTCGATGAGCCGGGCGACCATCACCAGGTTCTTGGCGACATCCTCGGCGAGCGTCTTCGGCAGGCTCTGGAGCTCCTGCCGTACGTCCTTGTCGATCTCCTCGCCGGTGACGTCCTCGGGGATCGGCAGCCGCTTGATGGGCTCCCGGTCCCGGTCCCGCTCGTCCCGGAAGCGGCCACCGCCACGGCGGTCGTCCCTACGGTCATCCCGTCCCCGGAAGCCGCCGGGGCGACCACCGCGGTCATCCCGACGAGGGCCACGCCCACGGTCGTCACGGCCGCGGTCGTCACGGCCCCGGAACCCGCCGCGGTCGTCACGACGATCGTCGCGGCGGAACTCGGGGCGGTCACCGCCACGACGGTCGTCACGGCGGAAGTCCGGCCGGTCACCGCCACGACGGTCGTCACGGCGGTCATCCCGGCGGTCATCACGACGGAAGCCGGGACGCTCACCACCTCGCCGGTCGTCCCGACGGTCGTCACGACGGAACTCGGGGCGGTCACCGCCACGACGATCGTCACGGCGGAACCCGCCGCGGTCGTCCCGACGGTCGTCACGGCGGAACTCGGGGCGGTCGCCGCCACGACGGTCGTCACGGCGGAAGTCCGGCCGGTCACCGCCACGGCGGTCATCACTGCGGTCATCACGACGGAAGCCGGGACGCTCACCACCTCGCCGGTCGTCCCGACGGTCGTCACGGCGGAAGTCCGGCCGGTCGCCGCCACGACGGTCATCACGGCGGTCATCACGGCGGTCATCACGACGGAAGTCCGGCCGGTCACCGCCACGACGATCGTCCCGACGGTCATCACGACGGAAGCCAGGACGTTCCCCGCCCCGCCGGTCATCCCGGCGGTCATCACGACGGAAGTCGGAACGCTGACCGTCGCGACGGTCGTCCTTCCGGTCGTCGCGGGCACGGAACCCGCCGCGGTCGCCTCGGTTGTCATCTCGCCGGAAGCCACCACGCTCGGGGCGCTCGGCCCGGTCGTCACGGCGGAATCCACGGTCACGGTCGTCACGGCCCCGGAACCCGCCCCGGTCATCACGGCGGTCGTCGCGGCGGTCGTCACGGCGACCGTAGCCACCGCGGTCGTCGTCACGGCGGGGACCGCGGGCATCGCGGTCGTCACGGCGGCCGTAACCGCCCCGGTCACCGCGGTCGTTGTCACGACGCTGACCGCCCTGGTAGGGACGGCGGTCACCGCGGTCACCACTGTCCCGCCGCCGCGGGTCGCGCTCCGATCGGTCGCCGGGAGAGTTGGTGGACATGGTGACTCCTGTCTTCGGTACCGCAAGTCATTCTCGCGCAAGCCGGGTACCCGGTGCGCTCCGGAAAAAAGAAAAGGACCCCTGGTCCCAGCTGAACGCTGGTGACCAGGGGTCCTCCAAAGATTGTTCGGCGGCGTCCTACTCTCCCACAGGGTCCCCCCTGCAGTACCATCGGCGCTGTGAGGCTTAGCTTCCGGGTTCGAAATGTAACCGGGCGTTTCCCTCACGCTATGACCACCGAAACCCTAATGGTTTCGAGCGAACAAGCACACTCTTCAATTGTGTGTTCAGCTCTAGCCGGCAACTGTTCGTTGCCTCAGAACTAACACAGTGGACGCGAGCAACTGAGGACAAGCCCTCGGCCTATTAGTACCGGTCACCTCCACCAGTTACCTGGCTTCCAGATCCGGCCTATCAAC